>NZ_JBHZGK010000035.1:0-513 GCF_051900425.1 Frateuria sp. GZRR33 | reverse complement strand
AGCGTTAGGCTCCAAATTGAAACTAAAGGTAGCGATTGCAGAGTTGGGAGAAATTCCGCGGCCACTTGGCGTGGCTGCGGCAGCTTCGATCGTTCTCAGTGTGGTTTTGCTACTCACTGCCATCATTCCAGGCGCCGACTTCAACCTCGCAGGTACGCTCATGTCTCACGAGGCCATGTGGTCGTCAGGTGAGGCAGTTGCCATCTTGGTGTCAGTTCCGCTCATGTTGGCGGTAGGCATAGGCATCGTGTTCCGCCACGGTTGGGTGCGCCCTTTGCTCGTTGTCTTACCCGTGCTGCAATACTTGCCATTCCAAATGGTGCACTGGTTGTTTGGCGCGCCAAACCCGACCCCATCGCTTCTGCAATATGCGCTAGGCTGCGGCAGCTGGGCCGCGATTGCCCTTGTCTATTTGTCTGTTAACGTCCGCGCAAGAGGGTACTTCCAAAGTGTGCGCGCCTAACAGTTCGTTCGAGGCGGACGGCTCCGCCGCCGCTCAACTCCAGCGTTAGG
>NZ_JBHZGK010000034.1:0-541 GCF_051900425.1 Frateuria sp. GZRR33 | reverse complement strand
GGAAGGGTTGCTCGTGAACTACAAGCGCGTGGAGCGGCTGTATCAGGAAGCGAAGCTGCAGGTGCGGCGGCGCAAGCGCAAGAAGGTGTCGGTGGGTGAGCGTCAGCCGCTATTGCGGCCCTTGGCGGCCAACGAGGTCTGGTCCATGGACTTCGTCTTCGACCGCACGGCCGAGGGGCGGGTGATCAAGTGCCTGACCATCGTCGACGACGCCACTCACGAAGCGGTCGCCATCGAGGTCGAGCGAGCGATCTCAGGCCACATGCTCACGCGCGTGCTCGACCGCCTGGCGCTCAGCCGTGGCCTACCCAATGTCATCCGCACCGACAACGGCAAGGAGTTCTGCGGCAAGGCCATGGTGGTCTGGGCGCACGAGCGCGGCGTGCAGCTGCGCCTGATCGAGCCGGGCAAGCCCAACCAGAACGCCTACGTCGAGTCCTTCAACGGCCGCCTGCGCGATGAGTGCCTCAACGAGCACTGGTTCACCCACCTGCTGCATGCGCGCGCCGTCATCGAAACCTGGCGGCGGGAATACAACGAA
>NZ_JBHZGK010000033.1:0-548 GCF_051900425.1 Frateuria sp. GZRR33 | reverse complement strand
GCGCTGGACAGCTACATCCCCGAGCCGGTGCGTGCGATCGACAAGCCGTTCCTGATGCCGGTCGAAGACGTGTTCTCGATCTCCGGCCGCGGCACCGTGGTGACCGGTCGTATCGAGCGCGGCATCATCAAGGTCGGCGACGAAGTCGAAGTGGTGGGCATCCGTGACACCCAGAAGACCACCGTCACCGGCGTGGAAATGTTCCGCAAGCTGCTCGACCAGGGTCAGGCGGGCGACAACGCCGGTCTGCTGCTGCGTGGCCTGAAGCGCGACGACGTCGAGCGCGGCCAGGTGCTGGCCAAGCCGGGCACGATCACCCCGCACACCGACTTCGAGGCCGAAGTCTATGTGCTGTCCAAGGACGAGGGTGGCCGTCATACGCCGTTCTTCAAGGGCTACCGTCCGCAGTTCTACTTCCGCACCACGGACGTGACCGGCGCGGTCACGCTGCCGGAAGGCGTGGAGATGGTCATGCCGGGCGACAACATCAAGATGGTGGTGAGCCTGATCCACCCGATCGCGATGGACGAAGGCCTGCGTTTCGCCAT
>NZ_JBHZGK010000032.1:0-590 GCF_051900425.1 Frateuria sp. GZRR33 | reverse complement strand
GAAGAGAGACCGAAGGCGGCCCTCAGCGGGATGACGCCAGCGGCCTATGCACAGCACTTGGCAAACACAGCTACGATCAACCCCGGACTCTAAACCCGACCGCTACTGAAAGCGGGGGGACGTCGCTTCTTTAAAAGACGGTCGCGGTATCGTCGTCCGTCCTTTGCGACCTGTCCTATCCCTCGATGATCTCGGGCGCCTCTTTCTGGACCAGCCGGACCAGTTCGGCGTTGCGCGCGAAGCACAACAGATATTCGTGGTCGGGAGTAACTGCAACCTTATTATCGTTAGGGCTATCGACCTTTCTCCAAATGAAGCTTGCGACGAAGTTACTCTCCCCAAACACCCGGTCCATCAACATCCCAAGCCGGTAGAGCTCGTTGTCATCAATGCTGACGAAGATCACCCCGTCATCGGCCAGCAGATCCTTCGCCAGCAGCAGACGGCGATACATGAATTCCAGCCGTAAGCTCCCCCGTCAAGCAGACACTTCAAAAGTAGAACGACTGGCGGCTTGTTGGCGGTACTCGGCGGGTGTCAGATCACCGAGCGATTCGTGGGGGCGTTGCTCGTTGTAGTCGAGCATCCAC
>NZ_JBHZGK010000031.1:0-593 GCF_051900425.1 Frateuria sp. GZRR33 | reverse complement strand
GTCTCCAACCCCGAGTTCCTCAAGGAAGGCGACGCGGTGGAAGACTGCCTGCGCCCGGATCGCATCGTGATCGGCAGCTCCAGCGAGCGCGCCACCGCCGTGCTGCGCAAGCTCTACGCGCCGTTCAACCGCAACCACGACCGCACGGTGGTGATGGACGAGCGTTCGGCGGAGCTGACCAAGTACGCGGCCAACGCGATGCTGGCGACCAAGATCAGCTTCATGAACGAGATCGCCAACATCGCCGAGCGCGTCGGCGCCGACATCGAACAGGTACGCCGCGGCATCGGCTCGGATCCGCGCATCGGCTACCACTTCATCTATCCGGGCGCCGGCTACGGCGGCTCGTGCTTCCCCAAGGACGTGCAGGCGCTGGAGCGGATCGCGCGCGCGGTGGATTTCGAGGCGAAGCTGCTCGGTGCGGTGGAAGCGGTCAACCACGCGCAGAAGGGCAAGCTGTTCGAGCTGATCGAGCGGCACTACGGCGGCGCGCTCAAGGGCAAGACCGTGGCGTTGTGGGGGCTGGCGTTCAAGCCCAACACCGACGACATGCGCGAGGCCTCCAGCCGCCGGCTGATGGAGATGCTGTGGGC
>NZ_JBHZGK010000030.1:0-640 GCF_051900425.1 Frateuria sp. GZRR33 | reverse complement strand
CCGTCCAACGCCGCGGTCGCGGGGGACCTGAGCGCTTCCGCCAGCTGCGGCCCGGGATCCACCGCCACGCTGTGCGGGCTGGAATCCATCCGATGCCCGCGCCGCGTCCGTGCGCTGGCATGAGCGGCCTGCCTGCCACGCACGTCACGGTGTCGAACGCGGCAGGGTTGGGCCCTTCCTACCGGTCCCCGCGGCCCCGGCATCGCGGTCGCGCACAGCGCTCCTACAAGAGCCCGTTGGACGGCGACTCAATTGTTCGGTCGAAGTCGGGCTCGTCACCCTGGGCTGGCTAGACTGGCCGCGAGGAGGTGCGCCATGGAGCATGCCGACGCGCGTTGGCTCGGGTGGTCGTTGCCGGCGCTCGCCTGGGTGGGTGGAAGCCTTGACGCGGTGAGCTATCTCGCACTCGGGCACGTGTTCACGGCGAACATGACCGGCAATACCGTGTTGTTGGCCATGGCGCTCGGCTCGGGTGATTTCGCGCGTGCGCTGCGGTCGCTGCTGGCGGTGGCCGCGTAAGCTCCCCCGTCAAGCAGACACTTCAAAAGTAGAACGACTGGCGGCTTGTTGGCGGTACTCGGCGGGTGTCAGATCACCGAGCGATTCGTGGGGGCGTTGCTCGTTGTAGTCGAGCATCCAC